>NZ_CP092366.2 GCF_022370835.2 Mycolicibacillus parakoreensis | reverse complement strand
AGTCGCTCATCGTAGCGGTGCGGTGGCGCGGCGTCGTCCCCTTCGGGGCCGTCGGAGGCACACCTGGCGGTGTGCCGGCGCGCCGCAGCGCGCCGAGCGGTGTGGGCCGTGTGCAGCACTTCTGGCGGAGTGCGCGCGTAGCGCCGCACAAGACGCCCCAGAAGTGCTGCACACGGCCCACACCTACATGCGTCGTCCGAAGCGCCTAGCGGCGCTTCCGATGGCTTCGCCCTCGCCTTTTGTGACGTGAGAGGCCGGACTTACCCCATCAACAACTGGGGCCGGCCTCTCACGCCACAAAGACTACGCAGCGAGTTGGACACAATGTATACCGGCTACGCCGTTATCCATTGCGTCACTCGCCCGCTGCACGGCAGCGGGGGGTGACATCAAAGATGTCACCGGCCGCCCTGGTCGGGCGGTAGGATTGGCGGCTATGGTCGCCGCGCAATCCTCGTCGGCCGTCGTGGTTACGACGGTCCGAGTGTGGGCGGGTGTGCCCGCCCACTGGCGTGGCCGCCCTGGTGGGGCGGCCGATGCCGTGCTGAGCACGGCGATCGCAGCCCTTGAAGGACCGGATGGTCGCGCGCCCATACCGGTAGCCGATGACGCGGCTGTCGCCGCGTTGAATCAGGCGGGCCGATTGTTGAATGCGGCACTTCGGGCGCGGTATGAGCGCGGCGGCGGTGCGGGGGCGATTGGTCTGTGCGCGCAGCGGGTCGCGGCCGCCGCCCGCGAGCTGCGCGCAGGCTTGCCTGAGCCAAACGTGGTGGAGGTATGTCGGGGGCCGTTGACCGGGTTGGTGAAGTTGCGTGCTGAAGCCCGGCTGATGCGGTTAATGCGGGCGGCTGGCCGAACGCACTCCATGAGTTTTGGCGCATGGGTTCGTGATGGCGTGGCGGCGGGCTTCGGTGAGCACCAGGTGCGCGCCCCCGCGCCGAGCACGTTCGCGGCGCTGGTGGCGGTGCGCCGCGCTGTTGCCCTGGTGGTGCAGGCCGAACAGATCACCGCCACGGCGGTCGAGGCCGCCGAGGTTGCCGCCGCAGATGATGCGTTGGCTGCCGCCGCCCGGGCGGTACGTGGCGGCGGCCAGCGGCTCGGACCATACTCGGCGCGCCGTAAGCGATGATTATCAAGGTCACCCGTGGTGTGGATGCCGCGCGAGCACTGGCGTACGACTACGGGCCGGGGCGGGCCATGGAGCACACCAATGCGCGGCGGGTGGCCGGGACCGTCCCGGGGCGCGACTGGCGCGCCCGCGGGCGGATGATGCAAACGCAGCTGCGGGAGGCCGGGGATACCCGCCCCGGCGGGCCGCAACGGGTGTGGCGGCTGGCGATCGCCGCCGCACCCGAGGACCGCATCATGAGTGACCGCGAGTGGGCCGGTATCGCTGATCGGGTGGTCGGCGAGTTCACGCGCCGGGACCCGCACGCCTACTCGTGGGAGGCGGTGCGCCACGATGCCCGCCACATTCACGTCACGTTGCTGCACCGCGGCGCGGATGGTCGGGTATTTCGTGAAGGTATGTACAAGAAGCGGTGTCTTGAGATTGCTGCCGGGCTGGAGCGCGATCACCAGTTGCGGTCGCTCAGTGCCGAGCGGGCCACCGAGCGCACCCCTCAAGTCAGGCAGCGTCGCCGCGGTGAGACGGCAGCCGCCCGGCGGCGGCACCAGCGGGGTGGGCGACCTCGACAGCCAGCAGTCGGGGACCGGGCACCGGCCGCGACTGCTCAGGACCGGGGCGGGAGCCGCGGGCTGTGGGATGCCGCGGTCCTGGGGTCGCGGCCACCGCAGTGGGACCGCTGGGACGACCAGCGGCAGCGCGAGTTCATCCGGGCGCGAATACACGATCACCAAAAATCGGCCAGACTCAACCGGAACCGAGACCGCGACCGAGACGAGGGGATAGACCGGTGACCCAACAGGAGCAGGTGGGCCGCGTCCGCAGCGATACGGATGTCATGTGGATGTTCGGTATTCCCGCGGTATTGGCGTACGGGGTCTGGCAGGCCGTGTCACCGGTGATGGTGCGGGCGGCCGAACGCCGGGGGCTGGTCTGGACCGACCACGGCGGGCTGCATATTGCGCCGCTCGCCTGGGTCTCGCTCGTGGTGATCGGGGCGGCGGCGACCGCGGCGTGCATCGCCGCATCCTGGGTGTTGCGCGCCGGGCGGGAGCGCCGCAACCCGGGCGGGCCGCTGCCGGCCCCGCCCCGGATCAGCGCCGCGGTCGCCGCGTTCGGGCTGGTGTGGGTGGTGTGCGTGGTGCTGGCCGGGCCGTGGCCGCTGGTGTGGCATGTGACCGTCGCGGCCGCCGCCGCGGCCGCTTACGGTGCCGCACGATTGGCCCACCGTGGAGGAAGCCGCTGGCGCGCCGTGCAGCTGTTTCGGCGCGCGGCCACCGACGTGCTGGGCTTTGCTGAGCCCGGGCTGGGCCGGGTGCGGGCGGGACGGTGGCGCGCCGACGACCAGCCCGCCGCGATCCGTGCGACCACCGGGCCAGGCTGGCGCTACAGCGCCGCAGCGACCGGCGCGCTCGATCGCGCGGCGGCCGCCGCGGGCTGGCACGGTCCGTACCAGTGGCGCGACGCACCGGCAGCCGCCGCAGTGATCGGTGAGCTGATCAAATGAGCGCCGGGTGGGGGCCGCAGCATCAAACCGGGCTGCCCGGCGGGCTGCAATTTGGCCGCCCCGGCGGCTACTGGTGGGCGATTGCGGTCCTGGGCGCGGCCACCGCCGCAATCAACCTCGCCGCCCCGGCTAGCCTAGGGACGGGCCTGACTGTCCTGCTTGTGTGGATTGCGCCGGCGGGGCTCGGCGGTGCGGTCGGTGTCCACGAAGCCCGCACCGGGCGGGTGTTCGCTTGCCACCGCTGGGTGGCCTACGCCCTCACACTGATTCTGTCTCCCGCGTGCGGGATCGCCTATGCAGCTGGGTATTTCGGGATTCGGTGGTGGCCACAAATCGCCGCCACCCGGCAGGCCAACCGGGTGGCCCGCTGGGAAGCCCAAGCCATCGCAGACGCCGACGACGGGACGGTCGCCTGGCCATCCCTGGCCGGCGGCTTCTTCGGCGTCGATGACGCCGGCAAGCCGGTGCTGGCCAACCCGCGCGGCGCGGCCCTCATTGTCGGCCCACCCGGGGCCGGCAAGACGTTTTCGTGTATTGCGGCGTCGGTGGCCTACGCCCCGGCGGCCTGCGTATCCACCACCATCAAGACCGAGGTCATGGCCGCCACTGCGGCCATCCGCCAACACAAGGGCCGCGCCTACTGGTTCAACCCGGGCGGCGGCGACGATGAGCCCGCCCCCAACGGTGTGCAGCAGTTGAAGTGGTCGCCGCTGGTCGATGTCGGCAGCTGGTCGGCGGCGCTGGCCGTCGCCGCCCGCCTCACCGGCCCATTCAAACCCGGCGCTGGAGCCGGTGGCACCGGCAGTGGTGACCACTGGACCGATAAGGCCGAATCGTGGCTTGCGGTGCTGCTCTACGCCGCCTCCCTCGGCGGCGGCCTCGAACAGTTTGCGGGCTGGACTCGCTCACCAGAGCGTGGTCTCGAAGAGGTCGAGGCCGCTCTCCTCGAGGCCGAGGCCCTCAACGGGGACCAGGGGGCCTACGCCGCCCGGTCGGTACTGGACGGGCTCAGCAGCACCGCCGACCGCGAGCGGTCCTCGATCGCCTCGACCGTCAGCCGGATCATGAAGATTTACCAAGACCCAGTGGCGGTGGCGGCGGGGACAGACCCGAACTTCAATGCCGACCAGTTCGTGCAATCCAGCGACACCCTCTACATCACCGTGCCAATGTCGAAGGTCGATCAATACGCGCCTTTGACGGCGGGGCTGCTGGAGTCCATTCGGGCCGCCCAGGAATCCCGCCGCCAAAAAATCGATCTCGGCCACGACACACAAGATGCGCCCATCACCTTCGTGCTCGATGAGGCCACCAATACCGCGCAGCTGCCGCTGCCGCAGATCGCCTCGACCGCCGGCGGCCAAGGCATCCACTTGGTCGTGGCCGTCCAAGAGCCAAATCAGGTGCGCCAAAGATGGGGTGTCGCGGGTGAGGGATTCCTGACCCTGTTTCCCGACAAGCTGATTTTGTCGGGAATGAACGACGACAAATGGGCAACCATGTTGTCGAAAATGTCCGGACATTTCGACCGGCTAACCACCAGGATCAGCGCTGGCAGCCGCAGCCGCCAAAACCGGGCCGGGCTGCTCTTCGACTCCCCGGTCGGCTCCACCGATGCCGGCCCCGCTATTAGCTACCAGTCCCAGCGCACCGCACAGCTAGAGCCAGCCGACATCACCGGCCTGCCCGAATGGCGTGCCCTGCATTTTTCCCGCCGCGGCTGGCAGCTCATCCACATGCACAAATTCGATCCAGACCACCCGATCGGCGGCCCAGCCCCGGCCAAAAAGCCCCAACCCGGCAACACGGGCGTCGGCGGGTGGCTCGCTCGCGGACCAGGCTGGGCCGCCAACCGCGCCAGCCCCACTGCCGTGTGGACCGCAGTAAAAGTTGCCGGGGTCGGTGTCGCCGCAGTCATCGCCGGAGCATGGCTGCTGCCCAAACTCAACGCCCCGGGCACGGCCACCACCACGACGCCCCCCACCGTCGCCGCGACAACGCCGGCGGCCGCCCACCCGGCTCCCCCCGCGTCACAGCCGCCAGAGTGGACCGCCAACGCGGTCAACGGGGTGGTACTGAGCGGCTTCGTCTACACCCGGCCTGATCGGTGCGACGAGTCGAATCTGCTGCCGACTCTCACCGTCCACACTTGGACCCCCGACGACAAAACCGAGGTCGCGCTGCGCTGCTATCTCGCCACGGACGTGGCCGAATTCGCCGCTAAGGCCGGTGAGCTGGACTGGCCTGAGTACGGGCCACTCGCAGTACAGGACTACCACAATGTGACGGCACCCGCCGCAGCGCCGGGCGGCCGCGGCGCCCTCGGCCTGGAGCGCCTTGATCCGGCCTGCCCTGGGGTGGCCACCCTGACCCGCGATCCCGTACTGATGCCCGCCCGGTGCGAGATCAAGCCCACCATCTAACCGGTGTGCCGTTAGTCGTCGTGGTGAGCAAGAATTTCGTCGTCCAGGGCAACGCCCAAGCTGAGACTCAGGTTCGGTGACCCGTGTCTTTGCCAGGCTTGACTGCGGAGGTATCGTTGTAGGTGTCTCGGTGAAGAGCCGGGAAAGTGAAGCCGGGAGCCAGCACGTTTTGCTTGGTCGCCCGGCTTTCGCGTTTCTCTAGGCCAAGGGCAGGTTGTGCACCGTGACAAGGTGTTGGATCGCCTTTCGCGCAGTGCCACCTGCGCCATAGGCCCAGGCGACAAGATCTGCCGCCCAGAGCAGTTCGTGGGATGTGGGCCGGTCTATTGTCACCCGAACACGGGCGGTAGCGGCTTTGGCCGCCAAGGCCCCAACGACAGCAGTGCGGTCCTGCTTATCTTGGGAGCACGATTCGATCAGTATCCGACTCACCCCGTTATCCGCGGCGTAGCACGCCAACGCTTCAAGGCATTGGGTGCGGGCTTCTCGTTGCGTTCGTCGCGTACCGCGCAGCTGACCGACAAAGATATGAGCCTGGTCGATCGGCGGCGCTTGGACGAACCTCGCGAGGAGCTGGCTTCGATGCCGGCTTTCACTCTTCATGTGAAGACGCGCGCGGTTCTTCGGTTTGAGTTCACGCATGAACTTGCGAGCCATAGCGATGTCAGCGACCGGGACCACGGCCGCGCACAGCAAATAGTCCGTGCGGCAAGATTCGTCAACAAACAGTTCAACAGCAGGCATTCTGGTCCGAGATCCTACGGCTAGTCACCGACCGAACCACGTCACGTACAACCGGTGATGCACCGATTGGTGCAATCAGACACGCAATAAAAGGTGCAGCGTCCAAGCTGAGGCCCCAGGCCCCGCGACCTGTGTCTTTATCGGCCGAAAAAGACACAAAATCGGCCGTCGATCACGACCAGCGGCGACGATACCGCGACGGTGTCCCACAACTGTGTGTCTGTCCCGACCAGCCCGTGCCGGGAGTTTTGGCACACGAGGGCTCCCGCCCGGGCCGCTGTCGCGGCCCGGTTGGGTCCGAGCCCTGGCGAGACAGACAGCCCATGTCGCCTCTCTCCCGTAGCGTCTTCTGCACGGACACCGCCCAAGTCAGGAGTCACCACATGGATCGACGGCCACAGCTACAGGCAGGGCATTGGTATCTGGTGTATTCAGAGGAGGAAAACGCGCCCAGCATCCGCGGCTACATGGCTGATGGTGGCTGGCATCCTGCCAATCCTGCACCAACACGGGTTATTTGCGAGATGAGCCGCACCCACCACCCCGACAACGTAGACATCGCCGACGATTTTGTCGTCAGCGACCACGATCGCGCAATCATCGATCAGCAATTCCCGCCGGCGGTGGAGGACCCGCTAATCGCCCGCGGCGTCCGGGCGCTGGCCGAGCGGCTGTGCGTCGCCGCCGGCCATCCTTGGGATCCCGATTGGCAATGGGATGAAGCGACCGAGCCGACGCCGATGGCCAACCGCCACGTCTGGTTTCTGGTCATCGCCGCCGCCGTATGTCGTCAATCCAGTGGCACCGCCCCACAGGTCCGCAGCTGGGACGAGGTACAAGCCAAAATGGGCGACCCCGAAGGCATTTTCCGACCCAAACGCTGGCCCGCTGAGGACATCCCCGGCGCAGTGCCGCTGCCGGCGGGCACCACGTAAAGCGGCACCTGGAATGTCATACTCGGGTGCCATCATGCAGCCATGACAGTGCAGATGCGGGCCACCGATGCCGAGCTGATCGAGCACCTGGCTGATGGGCGGCACCTGTTCGTGCCGGGTGGCCAGCCTCACGGCCACGACCGCCCAGCGCTTTTCAAGCCGTTCGATGACTTCGAGGCGAGCCCGCATCCGCTGAACTCGGCGCAGACTGCCGTGGTGCGCGGCTCCATCCCCACCTTCGCGCCGAAGCCGGGATGGTGGGTGGCGCTCGCTCATTTGGCTCACGGGCGTGGGACGTGCACGCGCTGCGAGCGCGTGTGGTCCTGGTCCGCCGAGCAGTGGGCCGACGTCCCCGACGACGGGGCGCTATTCGCGGCTATCGATGTGGTCCCCCAGCAGCCCTGGGCTGAGCCAGATGCTCTGCTCGTCCATATCGACGACCTGCCCGCCGATTTACTCCAATGAGCATCCTCGGCTACGCGCGGGTCTCCACCGCGTACCAAAGCCCAGATATGCAGGTGGCGGCGCTGCGTGCCGCAGGCGCGGCGCGGGTGTGGGTTGAGCAAGCATCGGGTGCCCGGGATGATCGGCCCGAGCTGGCGGCGGTGCTGGACTACGCGCGATCCGGTGATGTTCTCGTGGTGTGGCGGCTCGACCGGCTGGGCCGGTCACTTCCGCACCTGCTCAGTGTCGTTGAGGACCTCGACGCCCGCGGCGTCGAGCTGCGCTCGCTTACCGAGGCGATCGACACCACCAGCGCCGGCGGCCGGCTCGTCTTTCACGTGTTCGCCGCGGTCGCCCAATTCGAGCGAGCCTTAGCTACCGAACGATCGGCGGCCGGTGTCGCCGCGGCGCGCGCCGCCGGCCGACACCCCGGCCGCCCGAAACTCTCGCCCGCCACGATTGAGGCGGCCCGCCAACTCGACCAATCGGGTACCCCACGAGCCGGTATCGCGCGCGCGCTGGGGATTTCACGATCTTCGGTGTATCGGGCACTGACCCACCGGGCCTGATCCTTCCGCCCCTCCCCCTGAGCTTGGATTGTGCGCACGCTGGTGGTCCTGTCAAGGCCGCAGCCGCCGCGGCGGTCGCCCCTAGCCGGGGCGAGCCTTGACAGGACCACCAGCGCTTAGCGCCAGAATCAGCTTTTATCGGGGAGGGAGGAAGAGTGGTCGCGCAATTCGATGCTTCGCGCGGCGGGAAAAAGCCCGTGGAGGTAACGGCGGACCTGCGCCGTCGCATCCGGGCCATCCAAAATCGAGTGATCGGTGGTGGTGCCGTCCCACCACCACCATTTACCGCGGTCGATGAATCCGAACGGCGGCAATAGTGTCTCGGGGCAGAAGTCCTCGGCGAAACTGCTGGCGGCGGCGACCAGGTTTCGCCACGAGTCGGCCCTAAACGTCACCGTCCCGTCATCGTCGCCGGTCTGCTCCAGGCGCGCCGGCAGCATCACCCGAACGCTGTAACGGGTGTGGGCTGTCGGCGGCCCCTGCGAGGTGATTCGGTAGTGGCCGTTGTGTCCCGGCGCATCGGGGCCGATCGCAGACCGATTCGGGTGCACTACCCACTGCTGCCGCGTCATGCTAAGCCCGGTCGTCCTCGTCCATCACCGCCGACGTGATGGCGTGATTAGCCAGGTAATCGCGGTACCCAGCCTCACGTGCAGCCTCGGTGGCGTAGTCGGTGCCGTACCGCTCAACCCACATCGCATAATCAGCTGGTCCCTGCATAGCACCATCCTCCCTGCCGGGTACGACAATTCGGACCCAACCGGGCCGCGACAGCGGCCCGGGCGGGAGCACACCTACTGGTCAGCCGCGATGGTGTTGGTGATCTGCTCGGCCAGGGCATCGTCGTGGAGGAGCTGCTCGATGAGTGCGGCGAGCACCTGTTGGCCGGTCACGCGGGCCAGGCCGAGGTCCTCAGCTCGGGCGGACTGCCAGGCATCCAAGGCACGGTGGGTAGCGGGTGCCAGGTCTACGGTCCTCCGCACCAGTTTTTGGCGAGGCGGCCTTGTCGGCGGCCCAGGCGTTGTCGCCGGGCTGCTCGGCTTTTGCCGAAGCCGAGCCGCATTCGCCTTGATCTGCTCGGCGGCGCTACTCATCATTGCCTCCCGGAATATGTACGGAGTTCCGTATTTCAGTATTTACGTGACCGTCGCGGCTAGCAGCTCCGCGGCGATATCGCCGTAAGCGGTGGCCGCGGCCGCGGTGATTGGCAGGCCAAAAGCCTGGGCATACCGCTCCAGCCGGGCGACAGTCGGGCCCAGCACGCGGACTCCCTCGTCGGTGAGTAGCTGGCGGTATACCTCGGTGCTGGCGGCATTGGCGACCGTGCGCGTGAGCACGACCGCCAGCTGCGGTGGCTCGCCGGGGGCCAATGCTGCTGCGTCGTCCACTAATTCACGGACGGCGGCCAGGCGCGCGTATTCCATGCCAGTCGGAGCGAGCGGCACGAGGACGTGGGTGGCCAGCCGGATTGCTGACGCCACCACACCACGCTGCTCCTTCATCGGCGGTGTATCGATCACCAGCGCGTCATAGCGGTCGCCGGCGATGCCCGGCAGCTTGCGGTGCAGATCTGATACCGGCATTCCGATTACCGGCACCGTCCACTCGCCCGTCTCTGACCATGCGAGCAAAGATTCGTTCTCGCCGTCGGCGTCGACACCGAGCACAGACAAGCCCGCCTCGGCCAGCGCGTGCAGCACGAATGCGGCCGTCGTGGTTTTCGTACTCCCGCCCTTGAGGTTGGCCACCGCGATCGTCAGCCGCTCCATCGATCCACTCTCACTTGCTACCTCAGTATTCCCGTACTCACGGAAGTCCGTATTTCCGTCAGCATAACGGGTCGCCGCTGAAATCACCGGACACCCATTCAATACTGATATACTGAGCTCCGTGAGTACGGAATTACTGAGTCATGGGGTGGTGGGGGTGCTGCTGGCGCTCCAGGTGGCGCACCGGCTGGCGCTGGCGGCCGCCCAGGGCGAGCAGCTTTCCGTCGAGGAAGCCGCGCGGAGGATCGCAGGCAAGCAGCAGGGGCTGGCGACTGCCGCGGCCGCGGCGTATCGGGATATAACAACGCCTTGCGCGGGGGCTCGTTCGGGCAGCTCAATCCATATAACAGCCTGGGCCGGGGGTGGGCGCGATGTTGGGTGAGTCGCAGTCGTCGCAGGTCAGCCCTAAAATCCGATCCATGACCGTCGCCGCCGTCGCCCGCCCCGTTCTGGCCGTGCTCGTCGTCTCCGCCGCGTTAACCGCTTGCGCTCCGGCGGAGACACCGGAGACCAGCCCGCCGACCGCGCCGACGACGCAGCCAGTGTCCGCCGGCCCCGGCCCAACTGATTTCGGCACCGATTGGGTCGGGCCGGGACCGGCGGACTACGCCGCCGCCCGCGCGCGGACCTGCGAGGATTTCGACACCGCGGCAGACGCGGTGTCGAAGGCCGGCGCGCGTGATCCGCTCGCTGGGCAGATTGCGCTGGTGAATGGCGCCGGCTTGCTGGAACGGGCTGCCGACGATCCGGCGATGGGCGGCGAGAATGCCGACCTCGCCGGAAAGGCGCAGGCGTTGGCGCGGGCCTACCGGCTGGTGGCGGCGGCCGCGGGGCGGGGAGCAAGCGACGCGGAATGGGCTCCGGTCCACGATGCCGCCGAGACGGCGACCGCAGACATGCGGACGGCCTGCCGTTGACGACCGCAGTTGATCCTCTGGTGGGGCCGTGGATGCCGCCACGCGACCAGCCTGGGCAGCTCGCAGCAGCCGCCCAACATTGGGAGGATCAGCGCGACCAGCGGCTCCACGAGGCCGCGCGCACCAACAGCACCATTCGGATGCTCGCGGTCAATGAGGGCCGCACCGCCGAGCACGTCATCGGCTCCTACCAGCGCACCGCTGTGCTGCTGCGCAGACTGGCGGACAAAGCCGACACCAAGGCCGCCGAGCTACGCCGGGTGTCCGACGCCGCGACCGCACTTATCAGCAGACTCGACGGGATCGCCGCCGACGGTTACGACGAAATCGAGCACATCCAATCCTCCAGCGCCGATCCGATCACCAAGCAAGTCGCGATCGCCGCCGTCGCCGCCCGCTGCCATGCCGACGCAGCCAGAGCGAGTACCGAGGCAGTCGCGATGGTCGAAGCGGCCACCACGCGAGTGCTCGAAGCCCAGGGCTCGGCCCTGACTGCCCGCGCCGCCCTCGCCGACCACGGCGGCATCGTGGCGGCCGAACCGCCACCGGAGTTGCCCGCCGCCGTGCCCGACGTCCGCGGTGCGGATACCCGAGGACACGGAGAGGGAGCCGGGGCCGAACCACCTGCTGGCCCCGCCCCCGTCATCCCCGACGTGCGTCAGCCAGCCACGTCGGAGGCGGGACCCGGGGACGCAGGCGCGCCACCACATATTCCGGTGGCTGGAGCGCTGAGCCCCGCCACACCCGCCGTGCCGGGTGTGGCTCCAGCGCCGCCACCGGCGGCCGCGCTGGGCCAAGCGCTCTCTCCGGACTCCCTCGGCCAGGCGTTTGTCTCGGGTGCGGCAGCAGGACAGGGTGTCGCGCCGGGTGCGAACGCTTTGACGGCGGGCACACTGCACGCCGCAGAAGCTGGCAGCGCCCCGCAGCCCCCGCCACCCGTGGCCCCGCAGCCAGTAGCGCCCGGACCCCCCACCCCGGTTCCGGCGGTCGATGCGGGGCCGCACACGGCCTCGCCGGGGACCAGCCTTGTGCCACCGGTGGTGGATGCGCCGGCGGCACCGGCGCATCCCGTTATGCCGGTCATTGCCGCCGGCCCCCCATCAGCTGCGGCCCCGCCGATGGCGGCGGCGGGGCCGCTCCCCGCCTACGGCTCCGATCTGCGGCCACCGGTGGTAGCGCCGCCGCCGCCGGCGGCGGCTGCTCCTGCTGGCCCGGTCGGGGGCACGCCGGTGGCCCCGGCCAGTGCTGCCGGGGCGCCCGCCGGGTCTCTGGTGTCGCCGGTAGCCAAGACAGCGCCGCCATCGAGCGTCGCCGGGGCTGCGGCCCCGGCGACCGCCGGAGCGACTGCGGGGGCGGCAGCCGGGGCGCTGGGTGGGCAGGTGGAGGAGAAGGCCCGTTTGCAGCGGATCGTTGACGCGGTAGCCCGCCAGGAGCGTGGCGTGGCGTGGGCCGCGGGCGTGCGCGCCGATGGGGCGACGCTGCTGACGACCGACGTGGCGTGTGGGTGGATCCCGCCGCACGTGCGGCTGCCGGCTGGCGTGGTCGTACTGGCACCGGCCGTGCGGCGAACCGACATGACCGCGGTTGATCTGCTGGGTTCGGTGAAAGTCGCGGCGGCACATTCGGCGGGATATGTCCCGCCCCCGGCTGCGGATGCTCCGGCGCTGACCGGGGATCACCGGGCGCGCGCGACGGCTGAGCTGGACGAGCTGGTGCCTGAGCTCGTCGGGCTGGCCACCCGGTGCGGCGGGCTGCGGCGGCTGGTCGTGACCGCGGCCCGACACGGCGGCCGCGGCGGACTGGCCGCCGACGAGCGCCCACTGCTGGCGGCCTATACCGCCGAGTACGCGCGCGACGTGCTCGACGGGTATCCGCGGCCTGATCCGCTTGCGGTGGGACGGTGGATGATCACCGCCGCCGCCGAGGCACTGGTGAACGGTGACCGCGCGGCGGCCAACTATCACACCCGGTGGGCGAAGGAGATATTGCGATGACCGACACGAGTTTTCCCGCGGGCGCTCTCTATGGGCGGCCCGACCCTGCGTTACCGGTTGCGGCGGTCGTGGCGACCGCCGCCGGAATGCTGGAGGCAGCGCGGAAATCCGACCCCTCCCCGGCCGCCAAGCCCTGGCGCGCCACATTTCGCGCCGAGTGCACCGACACCGACTGGACCCAGTACGAGCCGCTCATTGCCGCCATCGAGGCGGCCCAGCAGCCGGTGCTGGCCGCGCTGGCACAGCGCCACCGGCTGCGCGCAGCGGTGCTGGACTCGTGGGCCACGCGGCTCTACGCACCGCCGCTGGCGGTGCAGCCGCCCGCCATGCTGGCACTGGCGGCCGCCGTCCACAATCGCCCACCACCGCAGCCGAGCGTGCCGTGCTACCAGCTCGACGCAATGCTGGCCGAGCTGCAATCGGTGCTGGTCGCCGCAGAAGCCGATCACGCCGCCGCCGCGGAATTCGACAAAGCCGCACTCGCAGCGATCAGCGCGGCCGCCGACCCACCGGATCAGCAGAAGGCCGCCACAGCGAACCTTGCCGCCGCATCCGCGAAAATCTCAGGCCGGTAACGGCGTGTCGCACCCGTTCTACCAGGTAGTTGCGCCATCATCGGCTGCATGGCACAACCGAACAAAGGCCAGCGGCGACAGATCACGCCGCGACTGGCCGCCGAGGTTTACGCGGAGGTCCAGCGCCGCGCCCAGGAGCGCGGCATGAGCACCAGCCAGTACGTCGCAGATGTGATGGCGGCTCACGTCGGCCGGCCGGATTTGATTCGTGAGCTGAACCGGACAGAGGAGGCGCTGCCGCTGGCGATGTGACCGCAGGGGCCGACCCAGCCCAGGAACGACAGCTGAATAAAAGAGGACCCCCGCGGCTGCTACCGCGAGGGTCCCGGACCCCCGAAGGGGCGATGTCTTGGACGACTCGTCTCACGGTAGCTCATGCGCGTGTCGGTCGCCAGCGGCGACACACAGATGTGGCCACTGTGTACAACGTCAAGAGTTAAACCGCGCGCCGTGCACGTCGCGGCGCAACTGGATTGAGCGCGCGGGCGCGTGTTCGCGCAGCCTGCCGGTGTGGACTAGCCGCGCTGGCTGGCTGACGTCGGTGCGCTGCTGGGCTGCGGATGCGCGCGGGTTCGATGATGCCCGCCGGGCGGCCGGGGTCGCGGTCGGGGCGTCCACGGTTGTGGCTGTCGCCGCGGTGATGGCCGATCATGCCGACCATGCGACGGGGCGACATTGTGCGATCACGCGCGCGCGGATCGCCGGGCAGGTTGACTGTGATCCACGCACCGTGACGGCCGCGTGGCGGCTTCTGCGGGCCGCCCGGTGGGTTCACGAGGCGCAGCGCGGGCACGGTTCAGAGGGCACGCCGGCGCAAGGTCGGCGGCCGAGTGTGTACCACCTGGTGAGCCGTCGCGCGCCTGTGGATACCCGCGGCGTTTTCCACCTACCGCCGTCAGGCGGTCGTAGTTCTTCTACTTACGTTGATCTGTACTCACCAAGCGCGCGCTCACCGCGCGCGCCGGAAATTCGATCCAAGCGGGGAAGGGCCGAGGGGCGCTGCGCGCCCCGGCCCTTAGCCGTGCAGCGTCTCGCCGCGGCGCTGGTGGCGCAAACGCACGGACTGGGCCGGGGACACATCGGGGCGGTCTGTGATGCGCTCACGGCAGCGCGCATTGACCCGGCAGTGTGGGCGGCGCGCGACATCAGGGCCGCACTCGATGCTGACATGGCCGAAACGGGCTGGTCGTGGCCCGACCGGATCGAGCGGCCCGGTGGGTTCCTTGCTGCGCGGATGCGGCGGTTGGAGTGGCGGCCCGATGGGCCGCGGAAAAAGGCCGGCGGCTGCGCCGCCGACCGCCCGGACGAGGCCGCAGGGGCGCGCACGGTGCCGCCGCCGGCGACCGCAGCGCAACGCCGCCGCCACCTAGCGGCGATCAGGGCCGCGCTCGCGGCCCGTGGCGGGCGTGGCGCGTTTGCGGCGGGTTCGGGGAGCGGGGCAACCGAGCGCGGTCAGTTGGGCGACGGTGAACCATCCGCGGGCGCGGATGGCCCGGTAGGCGGCCGCGTAGGCACGTTGTTCGTCGTCGGCGGCGGCCCGCAGTTCCACGGCCCGGTCTCGGTGTCGGGTGAGCGCTTCCAGGGCGGCGGTGGCTTCGGCGCGTAGCTCGGCGAGCGCGGCTTGGATGCGGTCGGGGTCAGCGGCGTCGGCGGTCAT